>NZ_BAAFQQ010000003.1:0-1355 GCF_042846865.1 Bifidobacterium apicola | reverse complement strand
CTATAGGAACTAAACGCGTTGTTTTAGGTTCTGTGTGTGGGTTTGGTTGTGTGTTGGTCAGAGTGTGGTGTTGGGGTATCTGACTGGTGTGTGGAACTCGTTCCAGTTGATGGCGGTGCCGTAGTGTTCGGGCTCGTCCTGTTCCTGTCTGGTTTCCCGGTTGGGTGCTGGTTGTGGCTGGTGGTGTTCGTCCCTGATCAGGCTGGCGGGGTCGGGGTTGTCGGTTTTCATGTAGCAGTGCCATTCGCAGGCGCGTCTCATGTGGCTCTCGGGTAGGCCGTGGTGTTGCAGGAGGGTGCGTTTGATGGGTGGGTTGACTCCTCCTTCCAGCCGGTTGGTGGTGCGTTCCACTGGCCCGCCGGCGGTGAGTTCGGGTTCCGGGAAGGCGAAGAGCTGCCTGTCTTGGAAGAGGTGTTCGGGCCTGTGGTAGCAGCGGCGGAGTTCCTGGTGGGTCCACCACCAGGATTGGTGGCTGGCTTTGGGGTTGGCTGGGTCGTCCTTGGCCATGGTGCGTTCGTCGATGAGGGTTTTCCATCTTTCGTGCCAGGCGTTCAAGGCCTCACCCCAACGCACCGCTTCCTCGATGGTATGGACCCGGGTGAGCTGGTCGGAGAGTCGCTTGAGTTCCTTGCCGGCCTGAAGTCGTGGTTTGAGTGTCAGGTCGGTTTTGGTGTTGCGTTGCACGTGCACCAGGCAGCGTTGGATGCGCGTGCCCGGCCAGCAGGCATGGCAGGCTTTCTGCACGCCGCGAAGGCCGTCGGTGATGAGCACGTCGGGCCCGGGGATGCGGGAGGACAGGGCCGTGTAGGCCGCCGTGTTCTCCTGATGGCACCACTGCCAGTCGATGACCTGGCCCGTCTGCCCGTCGATCGCTATCAGGAGGCACCAGCCGTGTGCCATATACGTGCCGTCGGCCATGAGCGTGTGATGGACCACCCCGTCCGGTGTGATTGCCGGCTTGATGTTCCAGCACCAGCCGACCCGTTTACGCCAGGCCCTGGCGCCCATGGCCCCCATCTGTTCCTGGGTCCTGCCCGTCAGCGGCCAGTCCGGGAACTCCCTCAACTGCGCGGCGCGGGCCCGGTCCTGCCTGCGCGCGGTGGACGTGATCGAGCAGGACGGACACATCCAGCGCTGCGTGCCTGATCTGTTGCGCCCATGCTTGCGCATCCGCCCATGGCATATGGGGCAATGCCTGGCCCTCTTCGATCTGGTTCTCATTCCCCAATCGAACAGGAACGGGCACCCCTGCAAGACCCCTATTAACAACCCGACCTATTAACAACCACCCAACACGCTTACAGCCACAAGGCCAAACCCCCAACATAAACAACGCGTTTAGTTCCTATAGCCCT
>NZ_BAAFQQ010000002.1:0-5352 GCF_042846865.1 Bifidobacterium apicola | reverse complement strand
ACACTACGGCACCGCCATCAACTGGAACGAGTTCCACACACCAGTCAGATACCCCAACACCACACTCTGACCAACACACAACCAAACCCACACACAGAACCTAAAACAACGCGTTTAGTTCCTATAGCCCCTGATGCCGGAGAGACCGTTCTGTATCAGCATAGAGGCTAGATTGGCTGAGCTCTGATAAGGATGCGAAGGGTAAGGAATACGAGCGGTGTC
Organism: Bifidobacterium apicola; assembly: GCF_042846865.1. NCBI lineage: Bacteria > Bacillati > Actinomycetota > Actinomycetes > Bifidobacteriales > Bifidobacteriaceae > Bifidobacterium > Bifidobacterium apicola. The sequence continues at coordinate 5,130 of NZ_BAAFQQ010000002.1, read as the reverse complement.
CATCTCAGTTACACCCCTTTAGATAAAAAAGTGCCGCCCTAGTGTGCATATCATATAAATATGATAGAGGCAGTGGCGGCTTCTAACAAGCTTTAATATACTCGGGATATCAGTTAGAAAGCTTCATCAAGATAAAGCTTCACAATATAAACACATTTCTTATCGGATGGTCTTTCTTCTATCATGAGCTACTGCAGATCACCCTTCAATCGGCAAACATAAAACTGGTCGGCTCGGCCGGGGTTGTGGTCATCGGCGGCTGCGCCTTGATGTCTGGCCGCCGCTGTCGCACGCCTGCGGCGTGCTGCTGAAGGGGTTGGGAATGTGGTGTTTGTGCCGCCCCCTTCCATTCTGGCCCGGGCCGCTGCGACTCAAGCCCCGAGCGTCTCCGCCCACACCCCGCTCCGGCCGAGGGGGCCGAACAGCATGCCCCCTCGGCCTCCGGGGGAGTGTTCGGATCCACGCGGGGGCTTGACTCTCCGCTATACCCGGGCCGCCATTCCAGGCGTCGGCACAAACAGTCCCGGCACCAAGGAAAGGAACACCCATGAACACCACAACCACAGTGACCATGCTGCCCATCGACGCCATCAGGCCCAACGACGCCAACCCCCGAAGCGAGATAGGAGACGTGTCGGAGCTGGCCATGAGCATCGCGTCCCAAGGCATACAGCAGGCCCTGGTCGTCACACCGGCGAACCAGGAGGGGCGGCACACCCTGGTCATCGGACACCGGCGGCTGGCGGCCGCCGAGCAGGCCGGCCTTGCAACCGTGCCCTGTATCATCACCGACATGGACGAGCAGACCCAGGCGGAGGTGATGCTGGTAGAGAACATACACCGTGACCAGCTCACCGCCCTGGACGAGGCACGCGGATACGCCCACCTCCTGGACCTTGGCGAAGACGTGGACCAGATGGCCAAAGCCACTGGCCGCAGCCGCAGCACCGTGCAGCGACGGCTCAAAATATCGTCCATCGACGACGAGAAAATACTCGCGCTGCCATCCCAGCTGAGCTTCGAGGAATTGGAGACGATAGCCGACTTCCGCGACGACGAAGGCCTGCAAGACCAGCTCATCAAAGCCGCAGGCACCAACAACTGGAACATGACACTGCACCAGGTCCAGGCCAAACGGTCGCTGGACAAGTGGATCGAACAGGCCCAGGAAGCCATCAAGCAGGCCGGGCTGCCCATCGTGCCGCTGACACCATCACAATCCTGGTCTGACCCGGAAGGTTGGCGCACCATCGCCCGATTCTCCCCGGATACCGACCCCGACCCCAAGCAGGCCCTCGACACATGGCTGGAGGAATGGGAAGGCGACAAACCCACGGCCGCCGGACTGCTCGACCGTGGCGGACAGTGGCGCGTCAAAATCACCCTGCTGGAGCCATACACCCAACAGGACCAGGAGGACGAACGCCGGCAAAGAGAGGATGACCTGGCCAGGTGGCAAGCCGAACAAGAAGCCGAAATCGCACCGGCCAAGCAACTGGACACGGCAAGCCACGACCTGCGGCTGGCCTACACGCAACGGCTCATGTCCCTCAAACGCCCCGCCAAAAACCAGTCCCAGGCCCTGTCCATGCTGGTCATCGCCCAAGCGAGCCAACGCACCTGGTGGGTCAGCCGGGACCAGGTGCGGGACACATGGCGCGCCATCGTCCAGGACCAGGAAGCCGAGCTGGCGCAAAAGGCCGACCTTGACGAGAGTCGCCGCACCCAGACGGCCTTCGCCCTGTGCCACGCCATCATGGAGACACAGATCAACCACGAGACCTGGCGCAGCCAAGACGACATAGACGGCCTGCTCAAACCCCTCTACCGTGCCCTCCAAACCGCAGGCTACGCCATCAGCGACGAAGAGCAATCCGGTCTCGACGGCGACCTGGTGCCCCGACCTGAAGAGGAAGACAACGAAGGGAACGAAGATGAAACAGACGACGGCGACCAGGAGGAGGACACCAAAGAGTGAATGAACCCCGCAGCCGGCGGCGGCGCAGCGATGCCTCGCGCCACCCCACGGGGTGGAATCGGCATCGTCGAACGCCCCGCGTTCGGACAGCCAGACCGCAACGCGAGGAACGCACGACTGGTTTGTATGTGCAATTTGTACTACACTCATGATCATGGAGATCGAGATAGAGCAATCAGCCCGCAAGCACGGCTGCGCCGACGACGAAATCAGGCACGCGGTCCTCCACTCCATAGGCCACGAACAAATCGAGGGCTACGGCGACGAGATGACGGTGGTCTTCGTCGGCCAGCCACACCCCGGGGCCCTACCCGACAACCTGCTCGAAGTCATCGTCAGCAAATGGCAGGACGGCCAGCTCCACGCCTTCCACGCCATGCCGCTGACCAGCCGGTGGCAACATCTCAGATACCAATAGACACAACCAACAAGGAGCCAGACCATGACCAACACACAGACACCCGCCGACAGGGCAGCACACGCCGAAGCACTCGACCGCATGGCCGACGCCGGCCAATTCACACCCATCGAAGGCACCCGGGTATACCGGGGCTACGACGCCGGCCCCCTGACCGACGACGACCTGCTCTCCATCTTCGCCGGCCGCCCCCGCGACGAACTCAAACAACCCACCAGCAAAACCTGGCAGGTACGCACCACCCCGGCCCTGGACCAATGGGCCGAAGCCGCCGTCAAAACAGAAGGCACCAACCTATCGGCACTGATCCGCCAAGCCACCGCCGAATACCTGGCACACCACTACCCAGGACTCCGAAGCCAGATGGCCTGACCCATCAGGGCAACATCATCAAGGGACCCCTCAACGGGGTCCCTTTTTCCATGCTCGGCTCGGCCGGGGTTGTGGTCATCGGCGGCTGCGCCTTGATGTCTGGCCGCCGCTGTCGCACGCCTGCGGCGTGCTGCTGAAGGGGTTGGGAATGTGGTGTTTGTGCCGCCCCCTTCCATTCTGGCCCGGGCCGCTGCGACTCAAGCCCCGAGCGTCTCCGCCCACACCCCGCTCCGGCCGAGGGGGCCGAACAGCATGCCCCCTCGGCCTCCGGGGGAGTGTTCGGATCCACGCGGGGGCTTGACTCTCCGCTATACCCGGGCCGCCATTCCAGGCGTCGGCACAAACAGTCCCGGCACCAAGGAAAGGAACACCCATGAACACCACAACCAGCCTCCAGGACGACGTCAAGCAACTGAGCCAGGACCCCCAACTCATGCTCACCGCAGGCCGACAGGCCCTCGACAGCATCATGCGCATACTCGACGGCACCCACCAGCCCGAAGCCATAGGACACGACCGGCTCACCCGCATGGCCGCGCTGATAGAAACCTCACTGCCGCACCGCGACGCGCTCCTGGTCGCCGCCATCAACCCCGACACCACCCGAGACGACCTGACCACCATCACCGAACAACCCCACGACCCCGCCGCCGTCAAACTCATCTTCACCAGCCTCACCACCTGCTTCGAAGGCCGGACCCCCGTCAACCAGGAACGCGCCGACAGAGCCTACAACCTCTTCGACCAGCTCACCGCCGCCGTCGGCCCCACCCCACACCTCAGCGCCTCCAGAGCCTACCTGGCCTGGGCCGCCCGCGACCCCGACCAAGCCAGCTCATACATGGTCCAAGCCCTCACCCTCGACCGAACCAACAACCTCGCAGCGCTCATCGCCCTGGCCCTCAGTAAGAACATCAACCCCACCGACGACTAACACCACACACAACCAAACCGAAGAGGTCTCCTCCCAAACCAAGGAGGAGACCTCTCCGCGTCCGATGCGTTTCTCCCGCCCCATAAAAGGGGCACTCGAATCCGCTTCATTCCCTAGGAATGATCGTTTTTTAGATTAATCATGCTTGTCTGCAGCATCAACGGCATGAATGACGAGTAGGGAGATGAGAATGGTGAGAACCTCAGTTATCAAAGATGAGAGCGCCATGGCTTCCCACCTGCTGAAGGCCAAGGCCATCAACCCCATGAGAAACACAAAACTCACAACTTCGCTAACAAGCTTCTTCAAGACCTTGTGACTGCTCATGCTAAACAACACATCCACCAACGCATCAGTTATGTAGGTACCAAAGAACCACAACAGAAAGATAACGATGGTACCCAAAACCCCACGCCACCCATGCACCCAGGAACGAACGCCACCGAAAGGGAGCAAGCGATAAGTGACACCAATGCCGACCGCAAAAGGAAAGACAAAACCCAACAACACAGTTCCGAAAAAACCAACACCGGTAATCGCATCCGAAACCGTTACATGGTCTGATCGTCCACGGTCACTCATCGCTCACCCCTCTCTCCATGAATCAGAGGAACAAATCAACCCATGTCGCCGTGTATTCAGCAATATCGTAAGGGATGCCCAGCTGCATCAAACCTGAGACGATAGCGGCATGAGTCCAGACGCCGGTGGCTTCCAGGAAGTCTGCAATCCGACCGGCCCACGGAGCAATCTTGGCAGGAAGCTTGGAACCTCCCCAGCGCAGAAGCTTAATGACAGCTTTCTTGGCGATCGTCGTAGCCCAATTCCTCGATTGGAAGCCATTACCGGCAGTGCCATCATGCATCGAGAATGCATACTCGGTCAGGATGCCAGCACCTTCATAATCACCGTTTTCCCATGCGGTATCCGCTATCTCCAGCACATCCCTCGGAGTCAGCGAATCGGTGACTTGACTCACGATAGATGTCGAAGCGGTATCCACAGGCTCTGCAGCCATCGCCTGACTGGGAACCATGGCGACTCCCATAGACAGCGCAAGTGGAACAGCAACGCTGGCGAGCACAACCTACTTTTGATAGTGTTCAGAGCTTTCATCATAAGCCCCTTTCCGTTTGTTGAGTCAATTCATCCTTGATAACCAATAACGAAGTCAGCGGTGTCAGCCATGGCACCTCTGACAACCCAGCTAAAACTGGAATACTGCACTGATAGATAGGCCTAACTATCATTCTTGAGTTATTACATCAACGGTGACAGTAGCACCACCGTTACACCATTATAGGGCTATAGGAACTAAACGCGTTGTTTATGTTGGGGGTTTGGCCTTGTGGCTGTAAGCGTGTTGGGTGGTTGTTAATAGGTCGGGTTGTTAATAGGGGTCTTGCAGGGGTGCCCGTTCCTGTTCGA